>NZ_CAJFDU010000020.1:0-1156 GCF_904067645.1 Halomonas sp. 113 | reverse complement strand
GGAAGCTCTGAAAAAGTCACTGCCATCAGTGATAATACGGCTATCGTCAACTGCATAGGATTCAGTGCTGCCATGGATCAAATCACCTTCTCCGAAGCCGAGTACCAGAACAAGAAGAGAAAGACTCGCCGCGAACTCTTTCTGGAGCGGATGGACAAGCTGATCCCCTGGACGCAGCTGGAGAAGAAGATAGCCCGTTATTACCCCAAGGGCGAGAGCGGGCGGCCTCCGTATCCGTTGTCTGCCATGCTCCGCGTCCATTGCATGCAGTTGTTTTACAACCTGAGCGATCCGGCCATGGAAGACGCCCTCTACGAGATCGAGTCCATGCGCCAATTCGCCGGTTTGAAACTAGACCGATTGCCGGACGAAACCACGATTCTCAAGTTTCGCCATTTTCTGGAACACCACGGCCTTGGCAAGGTGCTGTTCCAGGAAGTGAACAACCACCTAGAGAAAAATGGCCTGATGCTGCGCGAAGGGAGCATTGTCGATGCCACTATCATCTCTGCGCCTAGTTCCACCAAAAACAAAAAAGGCGAGCGCGATCCGGAAATGCACCAGACTAAAAAAGGTAGCTCTTGGCACTTTGGCATGAAAATGCATATAGGTGTCGACGATAAGCTTGGGTTGATTCACAGCATCGAGACCACGGCTGCCAATGTCCATGACATTGTGCCTGCCGATAAGCTCCTTCACGGTGAAGAGCAACGCGTCTTCGGTGATGCCGGTTACCTGGGTATTCAAAAACGCGACGAGCACAAGCACCGCAACGATATCTCTTGGTATATTGCCAAACGGCTTGGCACCCGCAAGAAGCTAGATGCCAGGCGACAGAAAGTCGAAAACATCAAAGCCAGTATCCGTGCCAAGGTGGAGCACCCTTTTCGGTACATCAAACAAGTTTTTGGTTATGGCAAGGCTCGCTATCGTGGACTGGCCAAAAACACTCAGCGCCTGCACTTGCTGGCGGCGTTCAGCAACCTGCTGATCAGTGAGAAATACCTATGGGAATAGGGCGATTGCGCCCCTTTCCCGCTCAATGAGCGGGAAAGGGGCAAAAATACACAAAGAAAGGGAGAAGAGTGTCTGAATTTTCGATTTTTTGTCGGCTCAAGTAAGCGTTGATGAATATCGGCAGTTATTCAGACCTTCC
>NZ_CAJFDU010000019.1:0-1057 GCF_904067645.1 Halomonas sp. 113 | reverse complement strand
GCCATTGATTGCTGCACCAGCCACTTTACAGCCTGATCAGACGCTGCCAGCAGGCCCGATATGGACAATAGGGCATACGGCGAGAGCTTTTTGCCAATAATGAGCATTATTTAACCCTTCAACGCCAAAATGCGTCTGGCACCGTTAAGTACAATGCCCCCCGCGATGGTGCCGATAATCAGATCCGGATAATTGGAACCGGTCCACGCGACCAAGGCGCCGGCGGTGATGACCCCCAGGTTGATCACCACGTCGTTGGCCGAGAATATCCAGCTTGCCTTCATGTGCGCCCCGCCTTCCCGATGTTTGGATATGAGCAGCAGACAACTGGTATTGGCAATCAATGCGACGAATGCGATAGCCATCATCACCAGCGATTCAGGCTCACTACCGAATACAAAGCGTCTCACCACCTCTACGAGCACGCCCACAGCCAAGATCAGTTGCAGTACACCAGCAAGATGCGCGGCACGTACCTGCATTTTCACGCTATGTCCAACCGCATAAAGGGCAAGCCCGTACACCGCCGCATCGGCAAAATTGTCCAGGGATTCTCCAATCAGGCCGGTGGACTGGGCGATCAGACCGGCAGTCATTTCCACCACGAACAGAAGTGCATTGATGCCGAGCAACCAGCGCAGGGTCCCGGATTCTTGCTTAGCAGAAGCTGCCGAAAACTCGGCGGCCTTGATGGTCTCCGGATTTGCAGCGACGGTTTCCTGAAGCGAGGCGCCTAGCCCCAAGGTCTTCAGTTTCGAGGTGACGGGCTCGACCTCGCCGTCATGCACGACCTTCAGCTGGCGGTTCGACAAGTCGAAGGACAGCGCCCGAATCTCCTCAAAGCCGTTCAGGGCTAGGCGAATCATTCGTTCTTCTGATGGACAGTCCATCTTCGGCACGGCATAAACACTGACCCATCTCCCTGGCGCCTCGGAGGAGGCCTGTATATCGGTATCCGCTGCGGACGTTGCATCACCGCCACAGGCGCCACCACAGGATTTGCTCATGATACGACTCCACTTGAACAATGTTGTGGTACCATTTAAAACTATAAAGC
>NZ_CAJFDU010000018.1:0-2346 GCF_904067645.1 Halomonas sp. 113 | reverse complement strand
TTGGTGAAGTATCTGCTCTCTAGCAAGTGAGCGTACTGAGCGAGCCATCAACCAGCTAATCCGTTGTGGGTTGAGTTTGTCGGCCACCTTTCTCTCTCGCATACCAACCAGATAATCCGGATACCCAATTTTAGAAAGGCAGTATGCACGTCACCTTTACCTGAAGCGTTCAGTTTCCAAGTGCTGGCTGATCGTGTTTTACAAGGGGATAGGGCGGCATTTGGGAACACCTCTATCACACTCGCGGATTGGTTTTCTATGGCGAGCTTCTTGGTTGGCGTTATGCGGCGCGCCAGTCGGCGGCCTACGTCACCCCTCGCGGGAGCGCTTCTGTCGTTAGGTATTCCCGTCGTGAATAACCGAATGCCTATATCTGGATTGGCGTTTGAGCTGTTGCCTATTAGCGAGCGGAGTGCTTTATTGACGGCGGTTGAGCGGTTAATGAGCATAGGTGTTGAGGAGGCGTTCAGGACGTTTGTCGCGTTCAATGTGAAAACGAGCGCGCTATTTGATCCTCGAAAGTCACCTCCCGTTGCACTGTTACCGATGCTATCACGATTATCTCATCATCCTCATGGGCCACATCGCCGCCGTGTTCAACCGGATCATCGCCCTGCATCGGAACGTGCTGTTAGAGCCTCTTGGGCGCGTTTAAAGCGCAGAATGAAAGCGGAGCCAACCTCTTGAAGCAACACAAAACGGTAGACTGCGATGAGTGTGGTCGAGAAGTCTCCAAATTGTGGCGACGCCATAAGGGGCATGGTTACTGCTCAACTTGCTATGCTCGTGAGTTTAAGCGGCGGATATGCCCACGATGTGGTGAGTTAGCTCGTTTGCCTAAGAATGACCCAGACGCCGTCTGTCGTCAGTGCGACGTCGACAAACCGTGTGCACGATGTGGAAAAGCCAGTTCAGACTACAACATCGGCAAGGTCACTCCCTACGGCCCTGTCTGTATCGCCTGCGCTCCCTATTTCAGAGAGCCAGAGTCCTGCGAGGAGTGTGGGGAATCCTCTCAACGTCTTACCCGAGTGACGCGTATGGGGCATGCTCATCGCTTGTGTCCACGCTGTGCGACGGCTGATCACGGTACCTGTTCTGCGTGTCGTCGACATCGCTTATTGGTGGTGGCACCCAACGGGGATGTGTTGTGCAAAGCCTGTAATGAGCGAGGGGAAATTGCCTGCCCATCGTGTGGTAATCCCATGCCAGCGGGTCGAGGCGATGCCTGTGAGCCCTGCTATTGGACGCGTACATGTCGTAAGCGGATCATCATTGGCCAAGCCGGTATCACCACCAAAGCGTTACGTGAGGCCTTTGGGGAATTTGGTGAATGGCTAATTCGTACCACAGGGCCGCATAAGGCTGCTCTCAAGATCAATCATTTCTTCTCGTTCTTCCTTGAGGTCGACCAGGCATGGTCACGGATACCGAGCTATTCGGAGCTGCTTCATCACTTCGGGGCGGAGGGGTTGCGGCGTGTAAGACTTCCTATGCGATGGCTGCATGAAGAGCAAGGGGTAGAGCCGGATCTCCAAGCAAAGAAGATCGACTCAGAGAAACGACGTATCAAAGCGTGTCTCAGGTCTATGCCGTCCGCTTCTTTATCAGAAAAAGCGCTGCATGCTTATTGGCAGCAATTAGAAACCCGTATAGAGGCGGGCAAAACGTCCCACACCTCCGCACGACTTGCACTAAGAGCGGCAGCCGCATTGCTACTCGCTACTGACCGGGAGGGGCAGCGACTTCCACAACAGGGCGATGTGGACAACTATTTGCAGGCGGTGCCTGGACAAGCAGCCTCGGTGACGGGGTTTACTAATTTCTTAAATCGCCAACATGCCACCACGTTGGCTCCTCGGGTGGATGTAAAACGGGCAAGAAAGCGGCGAAAAGAAACACTAGCCCGCACTCTGATGACGATGGCCCGGTGTGCTGATCAAGGAGAGGCCTGGAGAGAGGCATGGATCGTTGCTGCCATGGAGTATTTCCATGACACAAAAGTAACGCAGAAAATGCTTCGACAACAGACCGTAGAGCGGACGACAGACGGGATACAGGTGGTAGTGGGTGGCGTTACCTACTGGCTGCCTCTGGATATTGAGTGCTAAGACACTGATAGCGTGCAGTCACTTGGAGGGCCCCGCGACTCTGTAGGCGAATGTCGCCCCGCCGTTTGGACGGGGCTATGGCTCTCTACCTATATGCCAGGGCTCAAGGGGGTGCCAAAAGGCGTGTCATGACCGTTGAGATGACGTCAAAACCAGGTCTTCATAAATGCCCTTGATAGCCTTCTCTTCTGGGCTGTGGCGCTGTGGCTCCTGTTCCTGCTTTGGATGTAGTGGG
>NZ_CAJFDU010000017.1:0-1566 GCF_904067645.1 Halomonas sp. 113 | reverse complement strand
CTAGCCTGGATTTCTCATAGCACCTCAGCCAGTACCGCACTCAGGCTCTAACACCGCTAAACACCTATTGGCTCGACTTACATCGGCTACTTTTTAACCACTTTTCGTCGTTCAGACACACCTCCCCCTTCCCCCCATTGCGTCGGGCCGGGGGAGCCCGAGCAGTCAGTTCGGCACCAACCGCCTGACGAGATCGGATAGCGCCGTTTTATAGGGGTAGCTGTCACTCATGAGTACGCGGATTCGACGCGTATTGCGGATGATGACCGCGCCTACTTTGATGAGCTTGAGCCTCAGGTTGCTCGGACTCATGCGCGCGAAGGGCGTGTGCTTCAGGTAAGTCCGTAACCGCTCGAACAGTGTATAAGCGAAGCCCGACAAGATCAGCCGCCACTGATTGGCCCACCAGTGCGTGCTGGAGGTACGGTCAGCGAACAGGCTCAGTTGTTGATCCTTGATCCGGTTCTCCATGTCACCCCGGGCACAGTACTGCTCGTAGTAAAGCTTGAAGCCGTCATCGTAACGGGAACTGATGATAAACCGGGGATTAGAGCCCAGCTCGCCTTCTTCCAGACGGGCCACCACCCAGCGTGGGTATTTCCAGGAGTGTGCTTGATACGGAAAGCGAAACGTCTCTGCCACTTTCCCTCCCACCTGCCATTGGGTCTTGCGTACCAGCATCATGGGCACATCCACTTCCTTGAGCAGCCGGCTGTTCTTGGCGATTCCCACGATGTAGTCGACGTGATGCCGATCGCACCAGTTCAGCATCCGGGGACGACAAAAGTGGCTATCACCTCGTAACACGATGCGGGTATCGGGCCAGTATTGGCGGATAAAGCGTACCAGTAAGGCGAGGATCGCCCAGCTATGGCGGCTGTCGCTGCGGTCACTGGTGCGCAGATAGCTCACCAGTAAGTGGCGCCCACAGAAGACATACAGCGGGAAGTAACAGTGGTGATCGTAATAACGGTTAAAAAACTTGCCGGGTTGCTCGCCATGCACGGGGATGTCGGTGCCATCAAAGTCCAGCACGATCTCCTTTGGTGGTTCGTCATGCTGTTCAATGAAGTGATGCCACAGCAACTCATGGGCCTTCACTATTGCTTGCCGATCGGCGTTCTGCTCCACCCGGCACAGCGTTGACTTGCCTGCCAGCGTATCCTCTTCACCGAGCGCTGTCTGGAGGGCCTGATCATAGCGCAGGGCCTCATGGTCGTTGAAATCTTCGTAGCCAGCGGCGACACCGAACACCCGCTGACGAACCAGAGTGTCGAGCTTATGACGAACCTGTTCCGGTGCGCGGGGATCATGAAGCACGGTGGCCAAGCGGCGTGTCAGGCGATGGTGTTTATCGACTTCACGAAGCAGGAGTAATCCGGCGTCCGACGTGATGTGGCCCCCGGAGAAGTCGGCTGCAATTTGGCGGCGTGAGAGTGGCGAGAAGGTCAGCTTTTCAGGTACCATTTTGGAAGCGGCTGTTGGTGCTTGATGGATTGGTTAGGTTCTTGAAATCATAGCACTTTCAGCCGCTTTCCTTTATACCCTGTGAGAAATCCAGGCTAG
>NZ_CAJFDU010000016.1:0-8849 GCF_904067645.1 Halomonas sp. 113 | reverse complement strand
TTACTGCGGTGGCATCACGTCCTGGCGTGCGGCCGGTAAAGCTCGATTCGGCATTGAGCACCAGATTGACGTCACCTGCCGCCCAGCGCTCGGCGTTAAGCGTGTGGTGGCGCCCCACGCAGGCCATGCCCAGGGCGCTGAGCAGCTCCCGCAGCGAGGCTAAATCCTCAGACTCAACGGCGATCTCCAGAAAGGCGACCGACTCGATCGGCTGCGGCGCGGGAATCCCGCTGTCGCCCTGCATGCTGCGCAGCAAGTGGTAGGAACGCAGCCCGTCCCGGGCCGTCTGGTCGCTGTGGCCCATGCGGAAGACATCGTTAAAGATCTCGTGGGAGAGCGGGCCGTCGTAACGGGTCTCATCCAACATGGCCATGAACTTATCCATCTGCAGCTCACCCTGGCCGGGGAAGCAGCGATAGTGGCGGCTCCACGACAGGTGATCCATGGAGAGACGCGGCGCATCGGCGGTCTGAACCAGAAAGATGCGATCCCCCGGAATGCGACCGATGGTGCCCAGCTCCGTCTGGCGGGAGAAAATATGGAAGGTATCCAGTACCAGGCCGACATTGGGGTGGGCTGCGCGGCGCACCACCTCCCAGCTATCGCGGTAGTCGTGAATATGGCGGCCCCAGGCCAGCGCCTCATAGGCCACGCGGAGATTACGCCGCGCGGCACGCTCGCCGAGCTCATAGTAGTCATCGGCGGCGCGGCTCAATCCCGGTAGCGAATCAAGGTGGACGGTACTGCACGCCATGAGCAGATCCGTGCCGAGCTCCTCCATCAGGTCAAACTTGTGCTCGGCGCGGTCAAAGGCCCGCTCCCGTGCGCGGCCCTGGAGACCCTCAAAATCGCGGAACGGCTGAAGCGTCACCAGCTTAAGGCCGCGGGAGCGAATCAACTCACCCGCTTCCCGCGGCGTGCCGGTGAACGCCGTTAGGTCATTTTCAAACAGCTCCAGCCCCTCAAAGCCTGCCTGGGCAATGGCATCTACCTTCTCTTCCAGGGAGCCGCTTAAGCAAACCGTGGCAATGGATGAGTACATGGCATTACGCTCCTTGCATTGAGTAACATCAGTAACCCGCCAGGCGTGGCAGGAAGGTGACTAGCGTGGGTGCTTTACCTACACAGCTTCTCAACCTGTGCCCGTGCTTCGGCCAGTGCTGTACGCCTGGCGTCTCCTTCACCCATGCCAGGTAGTTCAAGAGCTGCATTCCATGTACCGCGTAGAGCTGAGAGCATGTCCGGAATGGGTAGTGCGCCTTGGCCAGGCATGAGTCGGCCGCCACGTGCTTCGGCAATAATATCGCCTTGAAGCTCAGCCGTGGCGTCGCAAATCTGCACCAGATTGACGAGATCCGGTGGCAGCGTGGCTAACTCTTCAGCAGTTCCGCCTGAGCGGGCAAGATGCAACAAATCCACCAGAATTCGTGCATTGTGCTGTTCAGACTGCGCTACCACCTCACGTGCATCCGACAGCGTGCCAACAGCACGCCAGCGCATGAATTCAAGATGGACAAGCAGCCCGTGTGCTGCTGCGTTTTTGCAGATTGCTGCAAAGCGGTCAATCAACAACGCTCGATCATCGATATCACCGGTAACAATCAATCCGGTTGCTCCCAGCTCCTTTGCTACTTGCAGAAGAGGTCGTAGGGTGTCCGGCGCAAGGTTGTGGGTGATCGGCACTAGCTCTATTTCGCTAATAGCTACGCCCCGGGAATGGGCATAATCACGCAGCGCCAGTGTCTCGACAGAGCCAGGAACCATCGGGTAGACGGGCGTGCCGGCCGCCGCTGAATGTAGGCGCAGCGCGACCGAAGCATGCCCAGTGTCGGCCGCCAAGTCGATGAGCGCAGCAGGCTCGAGTTCCATTGCACTCAAATGCGCGAGTCCGATGGGATGAGCCATTAGTAAGTCGCCCGCCCGCCCGATGCATCGAACACGAAGCCCGTGGTACATGAGCATTCAGGACTAGCTGCGAAGGCCACGACAGCTGCCAGCTCCTCAATACCGAGTAGGCGTTGCATCGGGATCTTCGCTTTCGAAGCAGCGATATGCTCTGCCGTCATTTGCTCTAATAGTTCTGTTTCAACCATTACCGGGGCCACAGCATTAACAGTAACCCCGCTGGTCACTAGCTCTTTCGCGAGCGACTTCGTGAAACCGATGGCTCCCGCTTTAGCCGAAGCGTAGGCAGCGATGCCGGGTACTCCTTCCTTTCCAGCAATGGAGGCGACGGTAACAATGCGTCCGTAGCTCTTTTCAACCATGGCGGGTACGAAGGCGCGGCTAACCAGGAACACGCTATCAAGGTTCACTTGTATCACCCGTCGCCATGTCTCGAAATCATAATCAGCCACGGGGACGACGGGCCCATTAATTCCCGCGTTATTTACAACAATAGATGGAGCGCCATACGTAGTCAGCACTGTTTGAGCGGCAGTGGCAACACTTTCGGGATCAGCAACATCGACGGCCATGGTGTCAATTGGCTCGAAACCCGCAGCCACTGAGTCGAAATACTCGGGCCGGATATCCCAGATAATGACCTGCGCGCCGTCTGCCGCCAGGCGCTTAGCGATCCCACGTCCAATGCCGCGAGCCCCTCCGGTAATGATCGTGATTTGCCCTTCCAGCTTCCTTGTCATGATTCTACTCCAGCGTTCGCTCGGTAATATTTGATCGTCTGTTTCAGCCCTTGAGAAAGTGGTGTGGGCGACCAGTCCACCAATATGGCTGCACTGTCATCGGGTGGCGGAAGCACAATTGGCATCGGATCCCCCGTTGCTGTAACCGAGATATCCTCGCTGGCCTGCTCGTCAAGCATGCGCGCCACCTCGACGGCCTCGATTCTTTGGCCGAACAAATTCACCACGTGCGCGCCCGCAATATCGGCTTTCAGTGCGGCCATAAAGGCTGTGGCCACGTCTGCGACATAAATCATGTCAAGCAACCCTGTAAAGGGAATCGTGAACGATCGACCTTCAGCCACAGCACGTGCAGCAAGGCTTGGTCCAGCAGAAAGGCCTATCTCACGACCAGGCCCGTAAACCACATAAGGCCGCACCCCGACGGAGGCGAGCCCATCATTATCCCAGAAAGACTGCGCGCAGATTTCGCCGGCCAACTTAAAGGCCCCATACAGCGTTGTTGGCTGGGGGGTTGAGCCCCCGCTAGGGCCGTAAACCCCGGCAGAACTCATGTAGATCACGCTCTTCTGGTTGAGTGTTTGTGCGACAGCAAAGACGTTAAGCAGGCCGATCAGATTCACTTCAGCCCCGAGCCGAGGGTTAGCACGGCAGCCGGGAGTCAGCATGCCTGCTAGATGAATGATGCGCTCCGTCCCCATGGCTGCTGCTTGCAACTGATCGGTGTCCCGGATATCGCCTATGTGCCAATTGAGCATGTTGGCGGCATCCGAGCCACAGATCGCGGCCACCAAACGGCGATCCTCTTTCAAGTCAAATACGACGGGGCAGTAGCCCTCAAAGAGTAGTGCGCGCAGTGTCCAAGCGCCGATGAAACCCGCGGCCCCAGTCACAAGAACTTTGGGCGCCTCTGCGGAGGGGAGTGGAGGGAAGGCAAGATCACTCATGGGCATCGACATCGCTCAGTACGTGCTGGGTTTGGTAAAGCGTGATGCAGTCAGACGCAAGTGCTCCCAGGTGATTCTTAAGCGCCACTATCGCCGCCTCAACAGAGGCACGATCCATTCCTTCAACCAACAGAGCAACGGCGACGGTAATGTCTTTATCGCGAGATTCGCGGAAGATTTTCTCCTTTGTGGGCTGCTGGCCAGTGGTAGGATCACCTTCGAGCGCATGAGCTGCCAATATGCCATCAAGGTGCATTATCTTATCTATCCAGTCGCCGCTAGCGAATGCGGTTGCCGTGTCTCGCTTATCTTCTCCAAACTCAAAAGTGGCGATCCAACCCCCGACACCACGCCCTGCACTGCCAAGGACACGGCAAATCGTCCGCGAGGGCGCTATGTATTCCGATAAAATTCGCTGCGTCCAGGGCGTTGGGTCGTTAAGGCGCGCAAGATAAGGCGAAGACTCTAATGTCTCAAGCGTGCGAGTCTCATACATCATAAAGTAGCGACGGTGAGCCGGCGTTCCTTCCACCGCAATACAGCGTCGACCACGAAGGAATCCCGGAACCGACATTCTTTCAGGCATGTGCTCAAGGCTGTGCCAAGCGTTGTAATCCGTCTCTGCTACCTCGGTCACACCGCCCCAATTGGCAAGTATTCCTTGCCCCAAAAATCCCGTCATTATTTGGTTCTCCTGCCGCATTGCCTAAGGAACTGCAGCTGATGACTCAGTAGAATAGTTTTGGTAGTGCCAGCGTCAGCCAAGGCCAGAAGGCCACGAGGCACAGCGCCAGCATGTTGACGGCCAGGAAAGGCAACGAGGCAATAGATAGGCGCCCAACACCGACTCGCGCAATCACCGAGCCTAGATAGATACAGTTGCCCACGGGTGGCGTTACCAGGCCAATCCCTAACGTCATGATCATAATGATGCCGAAGTGCACTGAATCGTAGCCTGCCGCCTCTGCCACAGGCAGCAGTATTGGGGCGAAGAGCACCAGTGCCGGGACAAGATCCATGAACATCCCAACCACCAGCAAAAAGAGAATGATCAATAGGATGATCATCCAGGGGCCATATCCAACCGTGTCAAAAAAGCGTACCAAGGTGTCTGGGTATCTCTCCACAGCAACAATCCAGGCTGTAACGGAGGTGGTAGCGAGGATAAACAGTGGCACGGCCGTGTTGATCGCAGAGTTAACCAGAACCTTCCACATCTGTATCAGCGTCTGATCACGATAGACCACACCGCCTAGCAGCAGCGCATAGATCACGCCGATAACACCCGCCTCTGTCGCCGTCGTCAGTCCACTTACAATGGCACCGAGCAGGAAGACCGGAAGCAGCAGCGAAAGAAAGGCACTTTTAAAGCTCTCCCAAAGCTCCCTGCGGGTGGCACGGCGTTCGCGGCGTGGCCACTTTTTGCGTTTGGCCATCGTGAAGACCGCCGCCATCAGCATCAGACCCACTAACAAGCCAGGCACAATCCCCGCGAGAAATAGCTGACCCACGCTTTCACCCACCGTAATACCGTAGAGCACCATGGGAATTGAGGGTGGTATCAGTACGCCGATGGTGGATGAGCAAATGGTAATGGCACCCGCATCTTCTCGGGTGTAACCCTGCCGTTCCATTGGCGGTACCATGAGTGAGCCGAGCGCCGCGGTATCGGCCACCGCCGACCCGGAGATACCGCCAAAGAACATGGAGGCGGCAACATTCACTTGTCCCAAGCCACCACGAATATGCCCAACAACTGCATCGGCGAAACGCACTAGACGCTGCGCAATAGACGTTTCGCCAGCCAATGCTCCTGCAAGAATGAAGAGCGGCACCGCAACCAGCGAAAACGACGAAATGGCATTCACCATTTTGTGCCCGATGATCAGCAGCGGGTAGCTGCCATCCAGCCAAATAGCGATGGTAGCCGCAAGCCCCATACCGAAACCGATGGGCACGCCAATGAGCAGCAGCAAGACAAAGACGAGTGCGATTGTCAGCAGCATTTGTTAGTTTCCTATCGGATTAGTTTTATTATGCGTCGCGTCTGACCGCAGCCTTTAATGCCGGGCCCAACCGTTCTAGCACCATGAGCACGATCAACGCCGAGGAAATGGGTATAGCGCCATATACCCATGCTTTAGAGATACGCAATGCTTCAGTAAACGAGGTCATACCCTGTTGTGTTAGCAGAGCGCCCTGCCACAACATAATGCCGAAGAAGACTAGCGTCACCATCAGCACAATCACCTCGTTCCAGCGACCGAGCCAGCCTGGCAGCATTTCGCTCACCACTGTGAAAGCGATGTGCGAGTGCTGGTGGTAGGCGGCAACGCTGCCGAGAAAGACCAGCCAGACCAGGATGATGTTCGGCACTTCAGTCCCCCAATAAAGAGAAGATTGAAGGAAGTAACGATAGACAACGCCCAGCGTGACGACAGCCACTAGCGCAGCCAGCAGTAGGCCGATCAGGATCTTCAGGATCCGGCTAATCAGTTCCATGGTTTCAATCCTGGCCAGCGGTGCGGACGGCTTCAATTAGATCGGCGCCAATGCGATCTTCATAGGCTGCCCATGAAGCCTCGGCACCAGCGCGAAAACTGTCACGATCCACATCTGAAACGATGGTCATACCACGGTCAGACAGTTCATTCACCAACGCTTCGTTAGCTTCACGTGTAGCTTGCACCTGCGCATCACGACTGATCGTCGCTGCTTCCATGACGGCTTCTTGCAAATCGGAGTCTAAGCCTTCCCAAAAGCGGGCTGACACAATGAACTCCGATGGGATCGAGGCATGCTCAGTCAGCGAAAGCGTGTCCTGAACCTCATCGAAACGCGAGTTAACGATAACCTCAGGTGGGTTTTCTTGCGCGTCCACTACGCCTTGCTGAAGTGCCGAGTAGAGTTCAGAGAAATCGAGAGGTGTAGGGTTTGCGCCCCATTCACGAAAGGCGATGAGCCATGGCTCAACATTGGGCACCCGGATATCGAGCCCCTCCAAGTCTAGGGCATTGCGGATTGGTACTCCAGAAGTGGTAATGTCGCGGAAGCCCAGCTCGCCCCAACCCAGCACCTTGAAGCCATTTTCGTACATGATGTCGTCTAACGTCTGCTGAACCTCACTACCGCTGCGTAGTACCTCATCTAGATGGTTGGCATCTCTGTAGATCATCGGCAAATTTAGAACTTCGAGTCGCTGATCAATCTGGCCGTGACGTCCGACTACGGCTCCTTCAATCACACCAAACTGCATACCTTCAAGGTATTCCGTCTCGGTTCCGAGTTGGGCATTTGGGAAAGCCTCGACCTCAATTTTACCTGGAGCCAAGCGTTCTAGCTCGACCGCGAAATCCTCAATCCAGGACTGGTAGCTATGAGATGCAGGCATAGAGTGTGCTACGCGAAGCGTGATCGTATCTTGTGCAGTGGCGTATTGGGTTCCCAGCGTTATTGCAACAGCAACCGCTAAGGTAAGGGGCTTCTTAAACATTTTGTTCTCCTTTGTTTTTAAGATTACTGGCGGCCTCACTGATAGAAATCTAGTTCACTGACATACAGTATGTCAACAGGAAGATAATGAACACTCAGGAGCATCTTTGCCTTATGGCAGGATGTAAGCACGGGCTCTTAATGAATGGAAAAAGCCTACATTCAGTCTTTTCAACGGGTTAGCTTGCTTCTGTCTCAGACGCAACTTCATGCCCCCAGTAAACTATGGCGTTTCGTGGAGTGACTCTGGAAGATATTGGATTGTGTAACAGGATGGCGGGTAAGTGAGGTGCTGTTAGCAACTCCTTGGGGCTAAGCTAGTCTCTTTGATAAGTATGAATTCGAGGTGGTTGAGCTTATATAGAGAGCATCCCATTCAGCGAGCAAGCAAGGGTAGCCACTTATTAGGCCTGGATTCTGCGAAACAAAGTTCAAGCCATCGTTATCGATTGGTTTGAATAGCTGAAGGGAGGGTTTAAAGACACGTACGCCGTATATAGGCAATATCACCCTTATGCGAAAAAGGGTGTCGAGCCTATGGCTGTCAATTCGGCAGGTATTAGAGCGAGGCAAGCGCCTTCACATAGTTTTCTGTCATTGCCGAGATATGCTGCTCTAAGACGATAAGAAGCTTTTCCTCATCCCTTTCCTCGAAAGCGTTCCCGATGGCTAAATGCTCATCATAAGCCCTCGTGCGGTAAATCTGCAGCGGCACCGAAAGGTGCGCCCGAAGTGCACTAATCCGTCCCGAGATCAGCTCGTAAGCTTGTCCATAATAAGGGTTACCGCAGAATTCGAAGAAAGTGGCATGAAAGGCGTCGTCAGCCACGGTGTAGGCTAGTAACTCATCATTGTTACGCGCGTGGCCCATGCTTTCAATTATACGGTTCAGTGCAGTCGACGTTTCGGCGGGCGCGCTGTTAATGGCCAGCTTCGCTGCACCCAGTTCCATTTGCCGGCGGAAGTCGACCAACATCTCAATGTCGCTAGCATCTGGACGGAAGACAATGCTGCCTCGACGAGGTAGCACTGTAAGCAGTCCCTGGTGCTGAAGAATCGAGAAAGCCTCGCGGACAGGGGTTCTGCTAACACCCATTTCGGTCGCTACACGCTCTTCCGAGAGCATTTCTCCTAGACCAATCTTAGTGGAGATGATTGCCGCCTTCAGTTCATCCGCTACTTCCATAGCAAGAGTTCGCGGACGTTTAATGCGTCCTAAGTTCATGGTTTGCTTGCTGGGCATATTGGTCTAGTTATCCTCTTTCCGGCTTTTATAGCCCATTATAAATCGCCACTATAAAAAAAAATCTACCATTAGCATACAGTATTCAATTTCTTACGTGCCTATCTTTCCAAATACAACTCTGAAAATAAGTCGTATTGAAGTGGATCATGTCGATTTATATAGCACTCTCTGGTTGAAGCTATCATGTAACCTGAAAAGGGGAATTAGGTTGAATTTCCTCATAGACCTGTCGTTCTGACAATGGTTGAGGTTGGTGCTTTAAGCACGAAAACGCAGCTCCCTTGCATCTGTTCGAGCTTCATGGCCCGAGCTTTATGTTACGAATTGAGCAGATAGAGGAGATCAGCTGTTCAATATAGCGGTATCACCTGCGGTTCGAACTGTTCAGAGGCGATGCAATCGGTGTTTTCAGCCCGCAGACGGTCAGGGTCAAACCGCAGCATCTTGAGCGCTGCCGTTAATTTCCGCTTCCAAGCGCTGCTGCGCGGTGACGCGCACAAAAGCATTCGGCGCACCCAG
>NZ_CAJFDU010000015.1:0-1376 GCF_904067645.1 Halomonas sp. 113 | reverse complement strand
TAACGAGGCTGTAGAAAAAACCGATTTCGAGCCGTTTCCACCGCCTGTTGTCCTTATTTATTTACCCAGCCGGTCATCTGGCTGAGTAATCTTAATATCGGCATTTAGCCACTTTAGCGCCCAACTAAAGCTTGTTGAAGACGGCCTTTTGCTCTTAAAAAGCAACTTACTCCGCTCTAAGCCCTTCATGACGCGGCCATGTGGCCGTAATTCGCCAACTTTTCAATATTGTGCACTAAGCAGTAGAGCTGCCACTGACTTTGCACCTTTTTCTTACCCCGAAGGCTGAAGCGGTTCAACCTTTTCGTCGTGCCAATGTTACCGAATACAGGCTCTACGACTGACATGCGATGGCTGTAAATCTCTTTGCCCTTCGGGCTATCAACCCGATGCTTCATCCAGTCCGTATAATTGGGTAAGCGTTTGTTCTCGATAATAAAAGACACTTGTCGCCCTGCGCCGTTGCGATGGTCGGCCGAACTCGGGTTCTGCATGCATCGGTATTTCTTTGGGCAATGCCGACATTGCAGCAAACGCCCTTCAAAGTGTACCCGGATCTTGCCATTGTCTGTTTCTCGTTGCCCGCGATAGGACAGCTTTTCACCGGTGGGGCAGATACACGTTAGGTTTACAGGATCAAACTGGAACGCGCTGGCGGGCGTCGTCTCTCGCCAGCCTTTGTCCGGGAGGTTCTGGTGGCGCTTGCCGTATTTGTCTTTCTGGTCGGCGAACTTCGGATCTCGGCTGCGGAACTGGTTATCGGGGATGTAGCCGTTGATCTGCTGTTCGTACAGATACTTCATGTTAGCTTCATTGGCAAAGCCAGTGTCAGCGGTCACGACGGTGCCTTTCTGGTAGATGTTCTCGGCGATGCCCAGCTTCTTAAAACGCGCTTCTACCTGCTCCAGAACTGGCTTCAGGGTATGATGCTCCTGGCCTTCGCCGAAGGCCTGAGCATCAATGACGATCTGGTGCTTTTTATCCACCGTGGCTACGCCGTTATAGCCCTGGATCGTGCCCTTGCTGGTGGTCATTTTGGCACTTTCGTTATCGGTCAGATTGCTCTTCACTTCCTTGATTCGCTTCCCCTGGCCCATCCTTGGGCTGTGCATCTTTAGGAAACGATCCACTTTATTCATGGCGGCATCTAGCGAGAGAATCGTCTTGGCTCGGCGAATGTCCCGATCCAGGTCGGCTTCCGTTTCGGCTTCATCACGCGCGTAGTGCTCCAATAAATGATGCCGAATCAGTCCTCTTAGTTTCTCCCGCTTCTCGCCCAATTCTTTGAACGTACCCGACCACTCCTTAGAGGCATCGGAGGACATCTTGCAGCCGTCAATGGCAAAGAGTTCGTTACCCAGCAAGCCTTGTTCATG
>NZ_CAJFDU010000014.1:0-1215 GCF_904067645.1 Halomonas sp. 113 | reverse complement strand
GGTGCTTATCGGCATAGCCTTTATGTTTGATCTGCTCCAGCGCTTTACCTTCCGGCAGTTGTTCCACCACTTTGAACTCAAACAGGTAGATATGCCCACCAAAGTCCACGCTCATATCCACCTTGCCATGGTGGCTGGCGTCTTCCACGGTTACATCCAGCCCCAAGGCCGCAAAGTGGCTGTAAAAGACGCTGGCATAGACCTTCGAGACAGTATGCCCTTCGTATTTGGCGATGGGATTGTTGCGGTACCAGTCGTGGGGCAGACCTGCGTAGAGCGCTTTGAGGTGCGTTTCCAATCCGGCCAGGTCGTGCTGGCTTAAATGACGAAACAGTGTTCTGCGCTCGCGTGGGGCGTTCTCGACCCCCAGTGACGGCAGCAGCGCATGGTTGAGACTGGTTTCGACTTCGCGGTTAGGGAAGCCAAGGGTGTACTGGCGGTAGCCTCGCAGAGGCTCTTCTACTTGCTGAATGGTGAGGTAGCCGGTTTGAAACAGCAGACCTTCAGTGCTGATCTGGTCAACATCAAACTGGCTGAGCAATTCATACTCGGTTTCCCAATGATCCAATGACGGGGTAAATACTCCGCGCTGCTTGAGGATATCCACCAAAAATGTCGGTGTGGCAGACTCAAACCAGTACGGGCCGAACTCGCGTTTCTGAAACAGTAACAGCACGTCGAAGGGATTGTAGACGGGCGTTACCTCACGGCCACCCCAGCGGTAGCCGTTATACCACTGGCGGATCGCCTCGCGATCAAGGCCGGGCAACTCAGCGGTGAACACCGTGTCAATGTCCTCGTCGGTATAGCCGCAAATCGTGCTGAAGGGGGCATCCAGAGTGATATCGTTGAGGTTATTCAATCCTGAGAAAAGGCTGACCTTACTGAATTTGGAAACGCCGGTGAGCAACACAAAGTGCAAGTATGGGTCGGCGTCTTTAATAACGCTGTAAAGGTTCTTCAAACCCTCACGCAATTCCCGGGCGCGCTCCGGTACCAGGATATTGTCCAGAATCGGCTTGTCGTACTCGTCAATCAGGATGACCACCCGCTGACCACTCTGCTGGTGGGCGGCACGAATGAGGGCGGAAAATTCACCCGGTATATCGGTTTTATGGTGGTGGGTAATGCCGAGTTGCTCACGCTGGACGCGTAGCTGCTCACGGATACGTTCATCCAACCCTTCACGGCTCTGCATCACGCCATCGGCAAAGC
>NZ_CAJFDU010000013.1:0-1442 GCF_904067645.1 Halomonas sp. 113 | reverse complement strand
TGAACTGCACCCCAAAAGTTGGACGCTCATCCAACGATTGGGGTGTTTTTCATGACGAAACATAATGAAGCGTTCAAGTTACTAGTAGTGCAACGCTACGCAGAAGGACAGCAGGGTTACAAGAGTCTGGCCAGACAGTACGGTCTTGGCCCTACAACCGTCAGGCGTTGGGTTAAACACTTTGAACAGCATGGTCTAAGTGGCTTGCAGAAAAAGTTCACCCACTACAGCGCCGAGTTCAAATTAGCGGTGTTGCAACAGATGAGGCAAGAGGAGCTATCAGCCTTACAAGCGACGACTCTGTTCGATATTCGAGGTGGTACGAGCGTCGTACGGCAGTGGGAAAGCCAGTATCATGAAGGAGGCTTCCAAGCGTTGGAGCCTAAAGCCCGAGGACGTCCGACGAAGATGCCTACAACAGAGCCCCCAAAGCCCCCACTTCCACTGACGGATAAGAGCTCGCTGGAGCAGTTGCTCCAAGAGAATGAGTACTTGCGTGCTGAGGTGGCCTACCTAAAAAAGTTGAGGGCCTTGCGTCAGGCAAAAGAACAAGCCGCGCAGAAAAAGCGCAGATAGTCCTTGAGCTGAAGCAAGGCCACCCTTTGGCGGTGCTGCTAAAAGTAGCAGAATTGTCGCGTAGTACGTTCTATTATCAGGCAAGGGCTCAGCAGTTGGAAGATCGGCATGCTGGTCTGAAGCGACGCATTCACGTCCTCTACGAGCATCACAAAGGCCGCTACGGTTATCGCCGAATCACAGCAGCGTTGCGTCAGTCGGGCGAGCAGGTCAACCATAAGACAGTCCAGCGCCTAATGCAGCATCTAGGCTTGAAGTCGCTGGTACGCCCGAAGAAATACCGCTCCTATCGTGGACAACAGGCCAGTGTTCCCAATCTTCTTGCCCGCCAGTTTCATGCTGAACGACCCAACCAAAAGTGGGTAACCGACGTCACGGAGTTTAATATCCGAGGCGAAAAGCTGTACTTGTCGCCTGTGATGGATCTCTACAACGGGGAAATCGTGTCCTACTCAATGCAGAAACAGCCGCAGTACTCGCTGGTAGGGGGGATGCTCAAGAAAGCCTTGGCTAAGTTGGCCGACCAAGACGCGCCTTTACTGCATTCTGATCAAGGCTGGCAATATCAGATGTCAGCTTACCGGCGTAAGCTCAGCGAGCATGGCGTGATTCAGAGCATGTCACGTAAAGGCAATTGCCTGGATAATGCCGCAATGGAGAGCTTCTTTGGTACGCTGAAGTCAGAATATTTTTACCTGAACCGCTTTGACACCATTGAGCAATTACAGGCGGGCATTCGGCACTATATCCATTACTACAATCACGAGCGGATTAAGACCAAATTAAAAGGCCTGAGTCCGGTGCAGTACCGAAATCAGGCCTTGGCTGCTTAGTTTTTCACTGTCCAAGTTTATGGGGTCAGTTCA
>NZ_CAJFDU010000011.1:0-1834 GCF_904067645.1 Halomonas sp. 113 | reverse complement strand
TAACGAGGCTGTAGAAAAACCCGGTTTCGAGCCCTCTCCACCGCCAGTCGTCCTAATTCATTTACCCAGCCAGTCCTCTGGCGGGATAATATTAATATCGGCATTCAGCCACTTGAGCGCCCAGCTAAAGCTAGTCGAAGACGGTCTTTAGCTCTTACAAAGCAATATACCCCGCTCCAAGCCCGTCATGATGCGGCCAAATGACCATAATTCGCTAACTTCTCGATATTGTGCACCAAGCAGTAGAGCTGCCACTGGCCCTGTACTTTCTTCTTACCCCGAAGACTGAAGCGGTTCAGTCTTTTCGTCGTGCCAATGTTGCCAAAGACGGGTTCCACGACTGACATACGATGGCTGTAAATTTCTTTGCCCTTGGGGCTATCGACTCGGTGCTTCATCCAGTCGGTGTAATTGGGTAAACGTTTGGTCTCGATAATAAAAGACACTTGTCGACCGGCACCGTGGCGATGGTCAGCCGAGCTTGGGTTCTGCATGCATCGGTATTTCTTTGGGCAATGCCGGCATTGCAGTAAACGCCCTTCGAAGTGCACCCGGATCTGGCCATTGTCGGTTTCCCGTTGCCCGCGATAGGACAGTTTTTCGCCGGTTGGGCAGATACACGTTAGCGCTACCGGATCAAATTGGAACGCGCTAGCTGGCGTCGTCTTTCGCCAGCCTTTATTGGGTATATTCTGGTGGCGCTTGCCGTATTTGTCTTTCTGGTCGGCGAACTTCGGATCTCGGCTGCGGAACTGGTTATCAGGGATGTAGCCATTGATCTGTTGCTCGTGCAGGTACTTCATATTAGCTTCATTGGCAAAGCCTGTATCTGCGGTGACGATGGGGCCTTTCTGATAGATGTTTTCCGCAATCCCCAGCTTCTTAAAACGGGCTTCGACCGTTTCCAGTACGGGCTGCAAAGTGTGGTGTTCCTGGCCTTCGCCAAAGGCCTGGGCATCAATGACGATCTGGTATTTTTTATCCACCGTGGCGACGCCGTTATAGCCTTGAATCGTGCCCTTGCTGGTGGTCATCTTGGCACTTTCGTTATCGGTGAGGTTGCTCTTCACTTCCTTGATTCGCTTTCCCCGGCCCATCCTTGGGCTGTGCGTCTTTAGGAAACGATCCACTTTGTTCATGGCGGTATCTAGCGAGAGAATCGTCTTGGCCCGTCGGATATCCCGATCCAGATCGGCTTCCGTTTCAGCTTCATCACGCGCGTAGTGCTCCAGTAGGTGATGTCGAATCAGGCCTCTCAGCTTCTCCCGCTTCTCACCCAATTCTTTAAACGTGCCAGACCACTCTTTGGAGGCATCGGAGGGCATCTTGCAGCCGTCAATGGCAAAGAGCTCGTTACCCAACAAGCCTTG
This sequence comes from Halomonas sp. 113, assembly GCF_904067645.1. Lineage (NCBI taxonomy): Bacteria > Pseudomonadati > Pseudomonadota > Gammaproteobacteria > Oceanospirillales > Halomonadaceae > Halomonas > Halomonas sp. 113. The sequence goes on along the minus strand of NZ_CAJFDU010000011.1, from coordinate 464 downwards.
TTCGTGGCACACAAGCAGCACTTGTTCGAACAGCGCTTCAATCTCATCGGCATGCCGACTGACGAAGCTTGCCAGTGTGGTGTAGTGGGGAACGGTATCGCAGGAAAGGGCTTTGAAAATAATATTGGTCTCACAGCTCCACTGCATTTCACGGCTGGAGGTGATGCCTTTTGAGTAAGCAAACAAAATGATCTTCAACAAGATAGCCGGATCATAGGCCAGCCGACCGGTCGAATCATTGCGGTACTTGGCATGGAAAACAGACAAGTCGAGTTTGTGCTCGATCAGGTAGTGCACAGCGTGTTCAAAGGTGCCTGGCTGGAGCTGATCCTGGTAGTTGATCACCACCATGGCGTTCTGATCGTAGTTATAAGCCTTGAAGCGCGGCATGCTGACCACTCCTCGTCTGTTTTCTCGATCCTACCAAAACTTAGCCGTCAGCGGGGTTTTTCTACAGGCTCAAC
>NZ_CAJFDU010000010.1:0-2686 GCF_904067645.1 Halomonas sp. 113 | reverse complement strand
GTAAGCGTTCATTCTAAGACGTCCTGCCGCCCGGCTGACATTCGCCCTACAGTAACCTCACATTTGCCCACACGAGGTTACCCCCATGAGAAAGCACCGCACCCCGGAACAGTGGCAGGCCCTGGTTGACCAGCATCGTGACAGTGGTCTGTCAGCTTCGCAGTTTTGTAAACAAGAGAACATTGGCTATTCCAGCTTCTGCAACTGGCGAAAGCGCCTGTCCGATCAGCCGACCGATAATTCGACAGACTCTGGAGAAGCCAGCTTTCTCGATTTGTCGTCACTGATGGGCACGTCGCCATCATCCGGCTTAGGCTGGAATATTGTGCTCAGCCTGGGTAACGGCGTCGAGCTACGGCTGAGCCAGAACGGATGATCGGGCTCGATAGCCAGGCGCGCATCTGGCTATGTACCGAACCCACAGACATGCGCAAATCCTTCCGGGGCCTGAGCGCCCTGGTTCGGAATCAGTTGAAGCACGACCCGCTCAGTGGCCAGTATTTCGTCTTCGTCAATCGTCGCAAGACCCAGATGAAGATGCTGTACTTCACCGCCACCGGTTATTGCCTGTGGGCCAAGCGCCTGGAGCAGGGCCAGTTCCGGGTGCCGTTATCCGCCTCCGGGCAGCGAGCCCTGACCCTGACGGATCTGCAACTGCTGATCGATGGCATCGAGGTGCAGAAATATCGCCAGTTCAAGCGTTTTCGAGGGGTATAGAAGGCCGACTTTCGATATAATATCGGCCATGAATTCAACCGCTTCCGCTCCTTCTTCCAATGCACCTTCCTACTCGGCTCTGGCCGAGGAGAATGCCGTGTTGCGGGAGCAGTTGGGAGCCCAGGCAGAAGCGATTCGTCAGCTGACGCATCAACTGGACTGGTTCAAAAAGCAGCTGTTCGGTCCCAAATCCGAGAAGCAGGTGTTCGATCTTCCCGGGCAGGACAGCTTGTTCCAGCCAGAGGAAGCGCCGCTACCGGCGCCGCCTGCTGACGAAGAAGAACGCCCCATCAAGGCCTATCAGCGTGGCACCGGCAAGAAGCAGCGCGACGATGGCTGCCTGAACGACACCGGTCTGCGCTTTACCTCTGATGTGCCGGTGGAAGTCATAGAGTATCTGCCGCCAGAGCTGACAGGGCCGGAGGCCGATCAGTACGAAGTAATCGGCAGTAAGACCACCTACCGGCTGGCCCAGCGGGCCTCCAGTTACGTGGTGCTGAAGGTGGAGCGCCCGGTGTTCCGGCGCAAGGGGAGTGACAAGCCCATCACCACGCCGGCCCCGTTCAACGTGCTGGACAACAGCCTGGCCGATGTCAGTCTGCTGGCCGGGTTGCTGGTGGACAAGTTCCAGTTCCACCTGCCGCTGTACCGTCAGCACCAGCGCATCCAGCAAGCCGGTATCACAATCAGCCGCAGCACCCTGACCAATCTGGTCAAGCGCGTGATCGACCTGCTTCGGCCCATTGTGGATGCCCAGACCGACAACGTGCTGCGCAGTCGGGTGCTGGCCATGGATGAAACGCCGATCAAGGCCGGTCACCAGGGTCGGGCGGGCCCGCAAAAAGGCAAGTTGAAATCCGGCTGGTTCTGGCCGTTATACGGCGATGCCGACGAGGTGGTGTTCACCTACTCGAACAGCCGTGGGCGTGCCCACATCGAAGCCATCCTCAGCGAATCGTTCAACGGCACGCTGATCAGTGACGGCTACGCGGCCTATGCCCGCTACGCTGCTGCCCAAGAGAACGTCACCCACGCCCAGTGCTGGGTGCATAGCCGCCGTTATTTTATCGAGGCGCAGAAGGATCACCCGGAAACCGTCACCGAGGCCCTGCAACGAATCGCAGCGCTGTACCGGAATGAAGAAACCATCAGAACCCACGGGCTGACTGGCGAGAAGAAACGTCAGTACCGGTTGGAACACTCGAAACCGGTCGTTAGCGGCTTCTTCCAGTGGTGCCGGGATCAGTTGGCGTCAGGCGGCCTGGTGCCGAGCGATCCACTGACCAAAGCTCTGAACTACGTGCTCAGCCGGGAAGCCAGCCTGAGCGTATTCCTGGAAAACCCAGACGTGCAGCCAGACACCAACCACCTCGAGCGGGCACTACGCCCCATTCCCATGGGCAAGAAAAACTGGATGTTCTGCTGGACTGAATTGGGGGCGGAACACCTGGGCATCATCCAGAGTCTGATCAGCACCTGCAAGCTGCACAATATTACCCCCTACACTTACCTGGTGGACGTGCTGCAACGCATCAGCCAGCATCCGGCCAGTGACGTCAGCGACCTGACGCCTCGTCTCTGGAAAACCCGGTTCGCCGAGAATCCGCTACGGGCGCTGATCGATCCACGCCATCCTGACCGACAGAACAAACAGCCGGAGGCCACCGTTCATGCGCATTGACGACATGAGCATCGACCAGTTGCTGGAACTGAATCAATACATCTGCCGGCGAATTGATGAACTGCGTGACCGGGAGAACCTCCAGGCGCTGAGCCAGTTGCGGGTGGGCCTGAAAGTGACCTTCGAGAGCCGGGAAGGCCCCGTGCTGGGGATTGTCACCAAGATCAACCGCAAGAGCGTGATCGTGCTGGATGAGGATGGCAGGAAGCAGTACAAGGTCTCGCCGGAGTTATTGAGACCTCTCCGGGACGTGAAGTAGGTCAACTACGTCTTGGAATGAACGCTTAC
>NZ_CAJFDU010000009.1:0-3619 GCF_904067645.1 Halomonas sp. 113 | reverse complement strand
TGGGTATCCGGATTATCTGGTTGGTATGCGAGAGAGAAAGGTGGCCGACAAACTCAACCCACAACGGATTAGCTGGTTGATGGCTCGCTCAGTACGCTCACTTGCTAGAGAGCAGATACTTCACCAAACAGGCGATGCCCAGGACCAGCAGCAATAGTAGGGCAATTCCGATCACTGGCATTATCCAGCCCATCGCCCCCATCATCCCGCAATCGGGTAGTGTCGTGTTCATCGTGACAGAGCTCCCTGTGGTGTCCATGCCCAAAACCCGTGGTGCCGCCGCCCAGTGGCACCACGGTCGCGCTCATATCGTTCACCCGGCACAGCAGGACAACTGCGTCACATCCTTGGTGAAAGTCTGGGCACAGAGCTTGAGCCCTTCCACCATGGTCAGGTAGGGAAATAGCTCATTGGCGATGTCGTGTACGGTCATGCGTGCGCGTAGCGCCATCACCGCCGTCTGGATCAGCTCACCGGCTTCCCCCGCCACCGCCTGCACCCCCAGCAACCGGCCCGAGTCGCGTTCGGCCACCAGCTTGATGAAACCACCGGTGTCGAAATTCACCAGCGCACGCGGCACGTTTTCCAGGTCCAGCTCGCGGGTATCGACGCTGAAGCCTTGCTCGATGGCCTCGGCTTCCGTCAGGCCGACGGTGGCCACCTGGGGGTCGGTGAAGATCACCGCCGGCATGGCGCTCAGGTCCAGGGTGGCTTCGCCCCCGGTCATGTTGACGGCAGCCCGGCTGCCCCCGGCGGCGGCGACATAGACGAACTCCGGCTGATCGGTGCAGTCACCGGCGGCATAGAGCCCCGGCACCGTGGTGTGCAGATGCTCATCGACCAGAATCGCCCCACGTGCGGTTTCCACGCCGAGGCTCGCCAGGTTCAGGGCCTCGGTATTGGGTGTCCGTCCGGTGGCCACCAGCAGTTGATCCGCCCGCAAGGTGCCGGCGTTGGTGTCGACAATGAATTCATTGTCGGTGTAGTCCACGCGGCTCGCCTGGGTCTGCTTGAGGACCTCGATGCTCTCGCGGCGAAACGCCGCCTCCACCGCATCCCCTACCGCCGGGTCTTCCTGGGAGAGCAGGCGGCTGCGGGCCAGCACCGTGACCCGGCTGCCCAGCCGGGCGAAGGCCTGGGCCAGTTCCAGGGCCACCACCGAGGCGCCGATCACAATCAGCCGCTCGGGAAGGGTGTCCAGGGCCAGCGCACTGGTAGAGGTCAGGTAGGGGGTGTCGGCAAGACCCGGGATCGGCGGTACTGCCGGTCGGGCGCCAGTACCGATTAAGGCGCGGTCGAAGTGGACGACCTGCTCGCCGCCCTCGTTCAGCTTGACCATCAGGCTATGGGCATCGATAAACCGGGCCTCGCCGTGCAGGACCGTGATGGCCGGGTGGTCGCGCAGAATCCCCTCGTACTTGGCGTCACGCAGTTCCTCGACACGTCGCTGCTGCTGCTCGAGCAGCTTGGCCCGATCCACCACCGGCGCCTGGGCGCTCAGGCCTGCATCGAAGGGACTTTCCGTACGCAAGTGGGCAATATGGGCCGCGCGAATCATGATCTTCGAAGGCACACAGCCTGTATTGACACAAGTACCGCCGACGGTGCCGCGTTCGATCAGGGTGATCCGGGCGCCGCGCTCGGCGGCTTTCAGGGCCGCCGCCATGGCGGCGCCGCCGCTGCCGATCACCGCGATGTGCGGGGCGTCTTCATCACGGCCCTTGGACACCGATGCGCCTGCCGGGGAAGTGGGCCCACTGTTGGCCAGTCGAGCTTGGTAGCCAAGTCGGGTCACGGCAAACGTCAACGCCGAGGCCGGTGTCTCCGGATCAACGGCTACCGATGCCGTCCCCTGAGGATAGGATACCTCCACCGACTGCACGCCGGGCAGCTTCTCCAGGGCTTCCCTGACATGATCCGCACAGCGGTCACAGGTCATGCCACTCACGTTGAGTTCAATCATCACGTTTCTCCGAGTCTTCATTAGTAAAGCCGGCATCCTGCTTCCGCTTGTGGTATCGCGCGTAGAGAGGTAAGCCGATGGCCAGGGCGGCAAACAGCAGGTAATCGAGATAGCCTGCCAACGCGGCCAGGCCCGCCGTACCGAATAGCACCAGGGCGATTGGCGCGGCGCAACACAGCACCATCAACCCGGTGCCAAGCACGACGCTTAAAAATTTCTGCGAATCTTTCACGCTTATTCCTTCACCGTGGCGGGCAAGCTCGTAAACAACTCACCCGATGACCGCGATGTGCAGCTGCTTGATGTCACTCAGGGGGCGTATTCCTTGATTTGATAGAGCCGTTGTCACAACAGGCGTCGAACTGCTTCTTACGCCAAATCGCATAAATGGTCAGGCCGATGAAGAAGGCCAGGGCCGGCAATAACACAACGTCGAGATAGCCCGTCAGCCCCGCCAGGCCCACCGTGCCAAGCAGGATCACCAGGATCGGCGTAAAGCAGCACAATGCCACCAGGACGGTGCCGATCACGCTCACGCGCAGCAGGGGCTTGGGATTCTTCATGATCACTCTCGATCCGCTTGCGAGGATGTCGGGGTTGATGGATACCCAGCGTTGATGGTGGCCTCGGTCAATGCCTCCACCGACGTTCGGGCGTCGTCAAAGGTGACCACGGCCTCGAGATCCGCGTAGCTCACGTCGACTTGCGAGACGCCGTCCACCTTGTTGAGGGCGGCCTTGACGGTGATCGGGCAGGCGGCACAGGTCATGCCCGGCACCGACAGCGTCACGGTCTGCAGGGCCGCTAAGGCGGGCGTGCTGAGCAGGGCGAGTAGCGCGATGAAGGCGAAACGAGCTTTCATGGTAGATCTCCTTTTAATAGAACAGGGGCAAGATGTAGGGGAATACCAGGGCGATTAGCACCAGCAGCGATACGAGCCAGAAGATCGCCTTGTAGCCCGTCCTGACCCGTGGCACGGCACACACCTCTCCCGGCTGGCACTTTTCCACTGGCCGAAAGACGCGACGCCAGGCGAAGAACATCGCCACCAGCGCGACGCCGATAAAGAGCGGGCGATAGGGCTCCAACGCCGCCAGATTGCTGATCCAGGCGCCGGAAACGCCCAGCGTGATCAGCACCAGCGGGCCGAGGCAACACGCCGAGGCCAGGAGGGCCGCGACTCCTCCGGCGGCCAGGGGCCCTCGCCCCGTTTTAGATGTCCGCATTGACGATTCTCCTTTCGGGATGGGGGGAGCTACGATAAGGTTACTTCCGTAGCTTGGTACGGAGTCAAGCATCATGAAGAGACATGCAGATAAAGTGGCGGACACCATGACCATTGGCGGCCTGGCCAAGGCGGCCGGCGTCAATGTCGAGACAATCCGCTATTACCAGCGACGAGGGCTATTATCGGAGCCCGAACGCCCTCCCGGAGGTATTCGACGCTATAGTGCCGCCGATATCGACAGGTTGACGTTCGTGAAAACGGCGCAGCAGCTGGGCTTTAGTCTGGATGAGATCAGTGACCTACTTCGGCTGGAAGATGGCGCCCACTGTCAAGAAGCCAGTGCTCTCGCAGAGCACAAGTTAGGGGACGTTCGCGAGAAGATCGACAGGCTTGAAAGAATTGAGAAGGTGCTGAGCGAAATGGTCGAC